>NZ_JBBOYW010000001.1:0-10000 GCF_038008325.1 Lysinibacillus sp. FSL K6-0232
TTGGAACATTTAGAAGAACTATGGAACAATGTCCTGGCTCAAGTAGAACAAAAAATTTCTAAACCAAGCTTCGAAACGTGGCTAAAGTCAACAAAACTACTATCCTACAATGGTAGCGGTTCAACTGTGACAATAGCTGCGCCAAATTCGTTTGCTCGAGATTGGCTTGAGAATCATTATATTCATTTGATTACAGGTATATTAACGGAGCTTACAGGCGAAGACTTGCTTATTAAATTTGTTGTTCAAAAAAGCCAGGACTCGGACGATTTCGATTTACCAGCGCCGATTATCCAAGCAAAAAATAACGATCACCATGATATTTCACCAGGTATGTTAAACCCGAAGTATACTTTTGATACGTTTGTTATTGGCTCTGGTAACCGCTTTGCACATGCTGCCTCACTAGCTGTCGCTGAAGCACCTGCGAAGGCTTACAATCCATTTTTTATTTATGGGGGCGTTGGGCTTGGTAAGACACATTTAATGCATGCAATCGGTCATTATGTATTGGAGCATAATCCTAATGCAAAAGTGGTCTACTTATCATCTGAGAAATTTACAAATGAGTTTATTAACTCTATACGCGATAATAAGGCACTTGATTTTCGCAATAAATACCGCAATGTAGATGTGCTACTAATTGATGATATTCAATTTCTTGCCGGAAAAGAATCGACTCAAGAGGAATTTTTCCACACATTTAATACATTACATGAGGAATCAAAACAAATTGTTATATCGAGTGATAGACCACCAAAGGAAATTCCAACATTGGAAGATCGACTACGTTCACGCTTTGAATGGGGTTTAATTACCGATATTGCACCGCCTGATTTGGAAACGCGGATTGCTATCCTGCGTAAAAAAGCAAAAGCAGATGGTCTAGAGGTACCAAATGAAGTTATGCTCTATATTGCGAACCAGATTGACTCCAATATTAGGGAGCTTGAAGGTGCGCTTATTCGCGTCGTTGCCTATTCATCATTAGTAAACAAAGATATTACAGCAACATTGGCTGCTGAGGCATTGAAGGATATTATTCCAAACTCAAAGCCACGCACTGTCACAATACTAGATATTCAAAATGCAGTAGGGGAGCATTTTAATATTCGCTTAGAAGATTTTGCTGCGAAAAAACGTACAAAATTAATAGCTTTCCCACGCCAAATTGCTATGTATTTATCACGCGAATTAACGGATTTCTCGCTGCCGAAAATTGGCGAAGAATTTGGTGGACGCGACCATACAACTGTTATTCATGCTCATGAAAAAATATCTTCTTTGTTGAAAAATGACGTTCAACTTCAACAAGATATTAAACAAATTCGTAGCATGCTAGGAAAGTAATGGCTGTGGACAAACCTAATATTTAAACACAAACTTATGCACAGTCTATCTACATGTGGATAGACTGATTTTATTCGCTTTAAATACACTTATCCACAAATCCACAGAGCCTATTACTATATCTTTTTATTTTATATAAATAAATAATATAAATATGTGAGGGAAAATACATGAAATTTGATATTTTACGTGACCGTTTATTAGAGGGTTTAAATGATGTCATGAAAGCTGTAAGCTCTAAAACAACTATTCCAATTTTAACTGGTATTAAAATGGATGTAACAGAGGAAGGTATTCGTTTAACAGGTAGTGATGCTGACATTACTATTCAAACATTTATTCCAGTTGAGGAAGATGGACAACAACTAATTCAAGTTACCGAAACAGGATCAATAGTGGTACAAGCTCGTATGTTTAATGAAATTGTACGTAAATTACCAACAAATGATGTCGAAATCCATGTAACTTCTGGTTTCCAAACTCATATCCGTTCAGGTAAATCTGAATTCCATTTAATCGGCTCTGATGCTACTGAATATCCGTTATTACCAGAGCTAACAGAGGATCAAAAATTTACTATTCCTGCTGATTTATTAAAAACAATTATTCGTGAAACAGTGTTCGCTGTTGCTACTTCAGAAAGTCGACCAGTGTTGACAGGTGTAAACTGGCAAATAAAAAACGAAACATTAATCTGTGTTGCAACAGATAGTCATCGTTTAGCAAGACGCAAAGTAGAACTAGAAAATTTACCAGAAGTTGAGCATAGTGTTGTTATTCCAGGAAAAAGTTTAAATGAGCTTAATAAAGTATTAGAGGATTCGACAAATCCTGTGCAAATCGTTATTACAAGTCAGCAAGTATTATTTAAAACAGATGATGTACTATTTTTCTCGCGTTTACTTGAAGGAAATTACCCAGATACATCACGTTTAATTCCAGAAGAGTATCAAACAAACGTAACGATTAATGGTAAGGCTTTATTACAGGCAATCGATCGCGCATCATTAGTTGCACGAGGCGATCGTAATAATGTTGTTCGATTTGAAATACTGGATCATCAAGCTGTTGAAGTTTCTTCTAATTCACCTGAAATTGGTAAAGTACAAGAGGAAATTCCTGTTGAATCACTAGAAGGGGAAAGTTTGAAAATTTCTTTTAGTGCAAAATATATGATGGAAGCGTTGAAAGCAATTGATGGTCAAGATGTAGTTATTCAATTTACTGGAGCAATGCGACCATTTATTTTACGTTCTGTTCATGACGATGCAATATTACAATTAATTTTACCTGTACGAACTTACTAAAAAATTTAAAAATCTGTCTGGATTAAAAAGTTAGGGTAGTCGCTTATGGCGGCTATCTTTTTTTACTTATAGTGAAATTTTAGGTATTATAGAGAGAAAGAGAGTTTGTATTTGGAGGGGAACACACTATGGAAGACATTAAAATTGATGAGGAGTTCATTACACTGGGGCAGCTGTTAAAAGTAACTGATGCCATTAGTTCAGGTGGAATGGCAAAGTGGTTTTTACAGGAAAATGCTGTTTATGTAAATGGAGAAGTGGATGATCGCCGAGGTCGTAAACTGCGTGATGGAGATATTGTCAATATTCCTGGATGCGGTCGTTTTCAAATCGTAGGACCAGCTGGACAATAAATTATGCATATTGAGCAATTAAAACTAACAAATTACCGTAACTATGATGCCTTAGCTTTAAACTTCTCTCCAAAAATTAATGTTTTCATTGGTGAAAATGCTCAAGGAAAAACAAATGTTATGGAATCCATCTACGTATTAGCAATGGCTAAATCTCATCGTACAACGAACGATAAAGAATTGATACGTTGGGATTCAGACTATGGTAAAATAGAAGGGGCCGTTCAAAAAAGACATGGTATTTTACCGATGGAGCTTACGATTACAAAGAAGGGTAAAAAGGGCAAGATAAATCATATAGAGCAAAGTCGCCTTAGTCATTATATTGGTCAAATGAACGTTGTGATGTTTGCACCAGAAGATTTAACGGTTGTAAAAGGTAGTCCGCAAATACGTCGACGTTTTATCGATATGGAGATTGGGCAAATTTCGCCTGTTTATTTACATGATTTATTGACCTTTCAAAAAATTTTAAAGCAACGTAACCATTTCCTAAAGATGAACCAAGGCAAATCCATGTCAAATGATGTGATGTACGAGGTTTACAATGAACAATATATTCATGCAGCTATCCAAATTATTCGTAAAAGATTTCAATTTATGGATTTATTACAGGAATGGGCTGAACCTATACATGCTGGTATATCACAAGGTAAGGAAACGCTTGTGATAAAATATCGTACAGTAGCTGGTATTGAAAAAGAACAGACGGCTAGTGAAATTGAAAATATTTTACAGCGGAAGTTGTTGGAAGCAAGAGAACGTGAATTTGACAGAGGCGTAACGCTAGTTGGTCCACATCGTGATGATTTGCAGTTCTTAGTAAATGGCTACGATGTTCAAACTTATGGCTCACAAGGACAGCAGCGTACAACTGCATTGTCTTTAAAGCTTGCTGAAATTGAATTAATTAAACAAGAAACAAATGAAACACCCATCCTACTTTTAGATGATGTATTATCGGAACTCGATGATTATCGCCAATCGCATTTATTAAACACTATTCAGGGTGAAGTCCAAACCTTTGTTACAACAACAAGTGTTGAAGGAATTCATCATGAAACGATGGAGCATGCCCAACTGTTCCACGTGAAACAAGGAGCGATTGAAAAAAGTTAGCCAGGGTAGTTTTTTAGATTATAAAAGAATGGTAATAGTCAGCTCGGTTGACTGTTCATTCATTTACACACAATGATGTTATGAAGGAGTAGATGAAAGCCGTGGCTATAGAGAACGAAGGTTTACAAAACCAAGCTTATGAGGCCGATCAGATACAAGTTTTAGAAGGCTTAGAGGCAGTACGTAAAAGACCAGGAATGTATATTGGTTCAACAAGCTCTAAAGGTTTGCACCATTTAGTATGGGAAATAGTTGATAATAGTATAGATGAGGCACTTGCAGGATTTTGTACGGATATCAAAGTAACAATTGAAAAAGACAATTGGATTCGAGTAGAAGATAATGGTCGTGGTATTCCTGTAAGCATTCAAGAAAAAATGGGTAAGCCAGCTGTTGAAGTTATTATGACGGTATTACATGCTGGTGGTAAATTTGGCGGTGGAGGCTACAAAGTATCTGGTGGTCTTCATGGTGTTGGAGCTTCAGTTGTAAATGCTCTTTCTGTTGAAACAATTGTGCAAGTTCACCGTGAAGGACATATCCATGAAATTAAATTTGAACGTGGAAAAACGGTTCAAGAGTTAACGGTTATTGGTGATACAGATCACAATGGCACAACAACGCGTTTTAAAGCTGACCCAGAAATATTTAAAGAAACAACTGTTTATGAATTTGATATTTTAGCTCATCGTATTCGTGAGTTAGCTTACTTAAATCGTGGTATTAAGATTACGATTGCTGATGAACGCGAAGAAGAGATTCGTTCAACTACATACCACTATGAAGGTGGTATTCGTTCATATGTAGAGCATCTTAATCAATCTAAAGAGCCTATCCATGAACCAATCGATGTGCTTGGAGAAAAAGATGGCATTTCAGTTGAAATTGCTATGCAATATAATGCTGGATTCTCATCCAATATTTTTTCATTCGCTAATAACATTAATACGTATGAAGGTGGTACGCATGAATCTGGCTTTAAGACAGCACTTACACGCGTTATTAATGACTATGCTCGAAAAAATGGGCTATTGAAAGAAGCTGATGCCAATCTAACAGGTGAGGATGTACGTGAAGGCTTAACAGCTATTGTTTCTGTTAAACATCCAGACCCTCAGTTTGAAGGACAAACGAAAACAAAGCTAGGAAATTCGGAAGTAAGCCAAATTACAAATGCCTTATTTTCTGATGGTTTTGAGCGTTTTATGTTGGAAAATCCAACTGTTGCTCGTAA
Organism: Lysinibacillus sp. FSL K6-0232; assembly: GCF_038008325.1. Lineage (NCBI taxonomy): Bacteria > Bacillati > Bacillota > Bacilli > Caryophanales > Bacillaceae > Lysinibacillus > Lysinibacillus sp. FSL K6-0232. The sequence continues at coordinate 5,364 of NZ_JBBOYW010000001.1, forward strand.
GATCGTTGAAAAAGGTTTAATGGCAGCTCGTGCACGTGTGGCAGCGAAAAAGGCACGTGAATTTACTCGTCGCAAAAATGCTCTTGAAGTATCGAGCTTACCAGGGAAATTAGCTGATTGTTCTTCAACAAATCCAGCTGAATGTGAAATTTATATCGTTGAGGGTGACTCTGCCGGAGGTTCGGCTAAATCTGGACGTGATCGTCACTTCCAAGCAATCTTGCCATTGCGTGGTAAAATCCTCAATGTTGAAAAAGCACGTTTGGATAGAATTTTATCGAATGCAGAAATTCGCGCAATGATTACAGCTTTTGGTACAGGAATTGGAGAAGAATTCAACCTAGAAAAGGCACGCTATCATAAAATAATTATTATGACAGACGCAGATGTCGATGGTGCACATATCCGTGTGTTACTATTAACATTTTTATTCCGTTTTATGCGTCCACTTATTGAGGCAGGCTATGTTTATGCAGCGAAGCCACCTCTCTATCAAGTGAAGCAAGGGAAGCATGTAGAATATTGCTACTCGGATGAGGAATTAGAGGAAATTTTGAATCGATTACCAAGCATACCAAAACCAAACGTACAGCGTTATAAAGGTTTAGGTGAAATGAATGCGGAGCAGCTATGGGAAACGACAATGGACCCAGCGCATCGTACATTGATTCGTGTTGAATTGGATGATGCGATTGAAGCGGATCGAATTTTTGATCAATTGATGGGTGATGATGTTGAGCCACGCCGTCATTTCATTGAAGAAAATGCTGTCTATGCTGAATTAGATATTTAATCGTTTGGAAGGGAGGGCTATATTTTGTCTGAGATCGAACATGAGAATATTCAAGGTAGAAATATTACGACTGAAATTAAAACATCATTTTTAAGCTATGCGATGAGCGTTATTGTAGCGCGTGCTTTACCAGATGTACGCGATGGCTTAAAGCCTGTACATCGTCGAATTTTATATGGGATGCAGGAGCTAGGCAATACATCTGATAAGCCTTACAAAAAAAGTGCTCGTATCGTAGGGGATGTAATGGGTAAATACCATCCACATGGTGATTCCTCTATTTATGATGCAATGGTACGTATGGCACAGGATTTTAGCTATCGCTATATGCTTGTAGATGGGCATGGAAACTTCGGATCTGTCGATGGCGACGGAGCTGCTGCGATGCGTTATACGGAATCACGTATGTCGAAGATAGCCATGGAAATGCTACGAGATATAAATAAAGATACAATTGATTACGAGCCAAACTATGATGGAAGTGAGCGCGAGCCAAAAGTATTACCATCACGTTATCCAAACTTACTTGTTAATGGTGCATCAGGTATTGCGGTAGGAATGGCAACAAATATTCCACCTCATCAGCTTGGAGAAACGATTGATGCAGTGCTTGCTTTATCTGAAAATCCAGCTATCTCAACGGAAGAATTAATGGACATTATACCTGGGCCAGACTTCCCAACAGGAGGCTTAATTATCGGTCGTTCTGGTATTCGCAGAGCTTATGAAACAGGTCGTGGCTCCATTACTATTCGAGCGAAGGTGGAAATCGAACAAAGTAGCAATGGGAAGGAAACAATTTTAATTCATGAGCTACCTTATCAAGTAAATAAAGCAAAATTAATTGAAAAAATTGCAGAGCTTGTGCGTGATAAAAAAATTGATGGCATTACTAATTTACGTGATGAATCAGATCGTCGCGGTATGCGTGTTGTTATTGAAGTACGTCGTGATGCAAATGCAAACGTTGTATTGAATAATTTATATAAGCAAACGGCAATGCAATCAAGCTTTGGCGTCAATATGCTTGCATTAGTGGATGGTCAGCCAAAAATTTTAAGTTTAAAAGAGGCACTACATCACTATTTAGAGCATCAAAAAGTAGTGATTACTCGTCGTACACAGTTTGAGCTACGTAAGGCAGAAGAGCGTGCGCATATTTTAGAAGGTTTACGAATCGCACTTGACCATATCGATGAAATTATCGCGATTATTCGTGGCTCTCGTAGCGGCGATGAAGCGAAGCCAGTTTTAATGGAGCGATTTTCTTTAAGCGAACGTCAGGCACAGGCAATTCTTGATATGCGTCTTGTTCGTTTAAGTGGTTTAGAGCGTGAAAAAATTGAGGCTGAATATCAAGAGCTGCAAAAATTAATTAGCGAATTAAAGGCAATTTTAGCGGATGAAGGAAAGATTCTTGATATTATCCGTAAAGAAATGCTTGAAATAAAAGAACGCTATAACGATACACGCCGTACACAAATTACTGCTGGTGGACTTGAAATGATCGAGGATGAGGATTTAATTCCACGTGAAAACTCAGTCATAACGTTAACACATAACGGTTATATTAAACGTTTAGCTGCGAATACATACCGTTCACAAAAACGCGGTGGTCGTGGTGTGCAAGGTATGGGAACAAATGATGATGATTTTGTAGAGCATCTTATGAATACTTCTACGCATGATACGATATTATTCTTTACATCGAAGGGTAAAGTATTTAGAGCAAAGGGCTATGAGATTCCAGAGTTTGGTCGTACAGCTAAAGGTTTACCAATTGTTAATTTACTAAATATCGAAAAAGATGAAAAAGTAACTGCTATGATTCGTGTTGATTCATTTAATGAGGATGCATACTTTATCTTTACAACAAAAACTGGGATTACTAAACGTACACCCGTATCTCAATTTGCCAATATCCGAACAAATGGGCTAATTGCTATTAGTTTACGAGAAGATGATGATCTGATTTCTGTCCGTTTAACAGATGGTAAGAAGCAAGTGATCATTGGTACACGTGATGGTATGCTTGTTCGTTTCCAAGAGGAAGATATTCGTTCTATGGGGCGTACAGCAGGCGGCGTACGTGGTATTAAGCTCCGTGATGGTGATGAAGTCGTAGGTATGGAAATTATTGAACCGGGTCAGGAAATTTTAGTTGTTACTGCAAAAGGTTATGGTAAACGTACTGCTGAAGAGGAGTATCGTCTACAAAGCCGAGGTGGTGTTGGATTGAAAACAATCCATATTACTGATAAAAATGGCCCAATGGTAGCTGTTAAAACAGTCGATGGTTCTGAAGATTTAATGTTGATTACAATTAATGGTATGTTGATTCGTATGGATGTTAATGATATTTCATTAATTGGCCGTAGCACACAAGGCGTTCGTTTAATCCGGTTAGGAGATCATGAGCTAGTGGCAACGGTAGCAAAAGTGGAAAAAGAAGAAGTTCACGAAGATGATATAGAGGAATAATGAAAAAGCCGGTGACGACCGCGATAGTCGTTCATCGGTTTTTTTAACATAAATTATGAAAAATAAGTAACTATTTTGAATTCCGTGATAAAATGGAAATACCTTCAGTGAAACAAGCTAAATAGTGAAGAGGTGTTTATTTCGTGGAAAGTATACATGTTCCGATTTCAGAATTAGGTATTGGTCAAGTTATTTCTGAAGATATTTTTGCTAATACACAATATCCTATTATTTTTAAAGACACAATGATTTCCCACGTACATTTACAGGTTTTTAACGCATTTAATATTTCCAATGTGCCAGTTTATAAAGATCAAAGCGAAACTCGATCCGAAAAGCAAGAAAATAATGTAGCAGTTACAATAATAGAAGAAATCCCTACTTTTAGAAAAGCATATAATCAGTCGATTGAACAATTTAAAAAAGAATTTAAAAATTGGGAAGCGGGCGCCAAGGTAGACATTGCCAAAGCTAGAGCAATTATTTTGCCACTGGTAGAAATGGTGCTAGATGATCGTACTATTATTTTTGATTTAAACGAGTATTCTAATCCAAAAGACTATTTGTATCATCATTGTGTAGCAACTGGCTTAATTGCTGCAGTTATTGCACAAAAGCTAAGCTATGATAGAGGTACTACTATTCAAGTAGCAATTGGTGGTTTATTAGCTGATTGTGGTATGGCGAAAGTACATCCACGAATTCGTGATAAAAAGTCATCTTTAACAGAGCAGGAATTCAATGAAATTTATAAACACCCCATTTATAGTCACAATATGGTAAAGGATTTAACAATTTTAAAGGAAACCATGAAAGAGGCTATTTTCCAGCATCATGAACGTTTAAATGGAAGCGGCTATCCAAAGGGTGAAAAAATCGCTAATATCTCGATTTTTGCACAAATTATCGCTGTCGCAGATGTTTTCCATGCAATGACTTGTGAACGAGTGTATAGAGCTAAACAATCTTCATTTAAAGTAATAGAAATGATTAATGAATCTGAATTTGGAAAGTTTGATATTAAAGTAGTACGTGCACTCATTGACATTTTTGCAGACCTGCCTATAGGTACAATTGTTGAGCTTTCTAATTTAGAGCGTGCTGAAGTAATGTATGTTAATAAATTTGCACCAACACGACCACTTATTAAACTAGTGCATTCAGGAGAGATTTTCGATTTAAGTAAAAACCGTACTTTCTATATTTCAAGAATTATCACTAATGTATAAAGTAGTAATACGAATGAAGGCTTATGCAACCATCTAGTGTCATTGCTAGGTGGTTGATTTTTATTTTACTTTAAAGTTCTTGATTAAAGGTTTGAAGGGGGAGCTTGAGAAAAGAAATATTAATAATTTTGTTG